>JAIOJV010000076.1 GCA_019911805.1 Gammaproteobacteria bacterium | reverse complement strand
TCCGCACCTGTCGTTCCATCGCCGCCTGGGCCGCACCGCCGCGCCGTAACGACACCGGCAGACAGCCGGCCAGGACCTCACCCAGCGGGAAGTGGTAATAGTCGGCGGCCCACTGCGCCAACGCCAGAATATCTGCCGGCAGCAGCGGCTCGTCGTCCAGCACCGCCTCCACCCGTTTCAGCCGGCCGGCGGGGATGTCGCTGCTGGCGACGGTCCCGAGGAGTACCCCGACCGTGCGGGTGCGCCCGAAGGGGATCCGCAGTCGCATACCCGGCTGCCAGGACACCCCCACACCCGGCCCACCCCGCGGCGGCAGGTAATCGAACAGCCGGTAAAGGGGCGACGGTACTGCGACGCGCAGGATGGGTTCAGCCATGCCGATCCCGTCGGGGGACGAAATTTTTCTGGCCTGGATTAGCGGTCATGGTTGATGCGGATTCTCACCTGAAAAGGCTAAGCCATTATTCCCGTTAGGACTCGCCGGTTATCCACAAAATCTGTGGATAACTCTGTGGACTTTTTGGGGTCAACCGCCCCGAGACCGCACCATTGTGGCATCTCTGTTAAAACGGTCAAATCCTGTCCTACCGTTTTAGGCATTAATAATCAGTGCGTTACGACACCAGTATCTGTCCATTGACAATTGCCGGGCAATGCTTGCCGCAGCCTACGAGACGCTTGGCCATCTGTGTATAAAAATCGCTTAGAGGGCTTGAAATACACGTCCGCCTGTGGTGGCCGCGCCCCGTTCGATGTCCGCCAGCGGGTCTGGAACACGTATTGTCTTATCCAAATCACACGCTTACCGGTGCGGCGCGGTCCGCGGGTACTCGCCGGAGCGCTCCCGGCAAGGGGTGTGCCAATCATACCGCCCGCGGCTCCCGCACGGAGCATAGCAACGATGGGGATTTGGCGTCGCCGGAAAGGCCGTCGCCGGGGCGCCCCGAAGCCGCCTGCGACCAGTCGCCGGCGGACCCGCGGCGAGGTCGCAGGGGGAATAACGGTTACGCCTGCCCGCCGGTGGACTCGACGGCGACGACCTGTCCGGCGCACTACCATTGGAAGGGCGGAGGAGGCGTGGGCGGGATCGGTGTGGTAAGAATTGACCTTGCGGTCGCAGTCGTGCGCGCAGATGGGATGAAAGGTGTTTGGTTGCAGTACCCCGGGTCCAGGGACGTGCTGGGAGCCGGGTGCTACGTACTACACGATCCACGTATAGTCAGGCAATGGAAATTCAATACATCAAGGAGATCATCATGAAAAGAGTAGATCAAAAAGTTGCTGTGATAACGGGTGCTGCCTGCGGCATCGGGAGAGCGACCGCCCTCTTGTTGGCCCGGGAAGGGGCCAAAGTGGCCGTCACAGACATTAACGATAAAGCGGGTAACAGTCTGGCGGACGAGATCAACGCAGCGGGCGGCCTGGCGAGGTATTGGCATCTCGATACCACGGATGAAGACAACGTGCAGAAGGTCTTTGCAGAGGTTGTCGGTGAGTTTGGATCGATCGATATCCTGATCAACAATGCCGGCATCGCCGGCGTGGATAAACCGACTCATGAGATATCCAAGCAAGAGTGGGAGACACTCATGAGCATCAATGTCACTGGTGTATTCCTTTGTACCAAACACGCCATCCCCTACATGCAAAAGATATCCGCAGGAAGCATTATCAATATGTCCTCCATCTATGGCCTGGTAGGTGCCGCGGACCTGCCTCCCTATCATGCCTCCAAGGGTGCCGTTCGCTTGATGAGCAAGAATGATGCGTTGATGTATGCGAAAGACAATATCCGGGTCAATTCCATACACCCGGGTTTTATCAGGACGCCGCTCGTCGAGGCGCTTGCGGAAGAATCCCCGGGAGGTGCTGCGGCATTCATGAGCCAGCTTGATAGTCTCCACCCCATCGGCCATACCGGGGAACCCGACGATGTTGCCTATGGCGTTCTGTACCTGGCATCCGATGAATCTAAATTCGTGACCGGCGCCGAGTTGGTTATCGATGGCGGCTATACCGCCCGATAGAGAGCATGACAGGTGGTGTGTCGAACAGGAGCAACGGAAGGCGGGAACGACTTGCACGACTACAGGGTGTCGTGCCATTCGGATCAGACTCGATCGCCCCTCTCCGTTTGACCCAACCACGGCATAGTGGTTTGACAGCCCCGGGATTGCCGTCTATTAGATAGGCTGAGTCGCGTCAGATCAGAAAATCCCGCTGGTTCCCGAATTCCCACAGTCGGAGGCTGTTATGAAAACCGATCCCCCCAAGCTCCCCGATTGGGATGCCCTGCGCGGAAAACTGCAGGACAGCGGTGCCGCCCCCGAGGTGCTGGACCGCTACGATGAAATCGTCTCGCGGCGTTCGTTTTTCGGCCTGGTGGGCCGCGGCGGCGTGGCGGCGGCCCTGCTCGGCACCGGTGCCGGCGGCTATGCGGCCCTGAGCGGCCTGTTCGGGCGCGGCCTGATCCCGGAGGCCTGGGCCGAGGAGGCCGAGCAGTCCGTCAGCATCCCTGGCAAGCCGGGCATGATCGTGCACAGCTCCCGACCGGTGAACGGCGAGTTCGCACCCCACGAACTGGCCGATCGGGTCACCCCTACGGCGCGCATGTTCGTGCGCAACAACGGTACGGTGCCGGCGCGCGCCGAGGCCCGCGATCCGCAGGGCTGGAAACTGACCATCGACGGCGAGGTGAACCGGCCGCTGGAGATCAGCTTGGATCAATTGCGGCAGATGCCCGCCACCACGGTGCATGCCTGCATCGAGTGCGGCGGCAACGGCCGCGTCCTGTTCAATCCGCAACCGCGTGGCAACCCCTGGGCTCGGGGCGCCATCAGCTGCTCCGAATGGAAGGGCGTGCGCCTCGCCGATCTGCTGCGCGAAGCGGGCCTCAAGGACAGCGCGGTCTATACCGGCCATTATGGCGAAGACCTGCACCTGGGAGGCAAGGACGAACCGCCCATCTCGCGGGGTATCCCCATCGACAAGGCCATGGAGGAGCACACCATCGTGGCCTATGAAGTAAACGGCGAGGAACTGCCCGGCCTCAACGGGTACCCCGTACGCCTGGTGGTACCCGGCTGGGTCGGGAGCTGTTCGCACAAGTGGCTCACCCGGATCTGGGTGCGCGACCAGGTGCATGACGGCCCCAAGATGGGCGGCTATTCCTACCGGGTCCCGGCCTATCCCGTGCGTCCCGGCGACGTGCCACCCGAATCGGATATGGTCATCGCCACCTCCTGGGTGATCAAGTCCATGATCACCTCGCCTGCCGAGGATTTCCGTGTGAAGGCTGGGGATAAGGTGAAGGTACGCGGCCACGCCTGGGCCGGCGAAGACAAGGTCAAGGACGTGATGATCTCCACCGATTTCGGCATTCACTGGGAGAAGGCCAAGCTGACCAAGTCTTCGCAAAAGTACGCCTGGAATGCCTTCGAAGCGGAGGTCAGCTTCCCCGGTCGTGGCTACTACGAGATCTGGGCGCGGGCCTTCGACGATCAGGGCAGCAGCCAGCCCATCATCCAGCCCTGGAACCCGCGCGGCTATCTCGGCAACGTGGTGCATCGCGTGTCGGGCATGGTCAGCGCCTGACCGTGCGCCGGACCGGAATCACGTTGCTACTGTCACTGCTCGTCTGCGCCCCGGTCGGGGCGGCGTCGGACGCGGACCCTCAGCCCGGCAAACAGCTGTTTGAAACCCAGTGTGGCAGCTGCCACGGCCTGGAGTTGCCGAAATCGCAGCGCCTGGACCGTTTCAACTGGAAGTGGGTAATCGACGACATGGTCAACGAGTTCGGCGCCACCTGGATCACCGAGGAGCAGCAGGAGCAGATCCTCGAGTACCTGGTGGAGGCCTACGGGCCCGACCGGCCGCGCTGAACGCTGGCTGGACGGTTGCGCACGGCGGGCCGCTGCGAACCGTCGCCGCTGGTGGCACAACAGCCACCTGACGCTGAATCGGGTGATGCCAATTACCTGCTTCTACCGGCTCGGCGTGCCACGACTCTCATGACCCCCACTTCTCGAACCGCCCGGTGCGGACCCACGCACCGGGCGGTGTGGTATGGGCGTCCCGACTCGGCCTACAGCTGCTTCACTTCCTGAATCAGCTTGCCCGCCACTTCCTGGCCGTCGCCGTAGAGCATGCGCGTGTGGTCGAGGAAGAACAGGGCGTTCTCGATGCCGGAGAAGCCGGTGCCGCGGCCGCGTTTGATCACGATGACGTTCTTGGCCTTGTCGGCATCGAGGATCGGCATGCCGTAGATCGGGCTGTGGGGATCGGTACGTGCCACCGGGTTGACCACGTCGTTGGCGCCGATGATGAGTGCGACATCGGCGGTCGGGAATTCGGCGTTGATCTCCTCGAGGTCGTAGATCTTGTCGTAGGGCACACCGGCCTCGGCCAGCAACACGTTCATGTGACCGGGCATGCGGCCGGCGACGGGGTGGATGGCGAACTTCACCGTCACACCCTTCTCTTCGAGCTGCTTGCAGAATTCCCAGACCTTGTGTTGCGCCTGGGCGACCGCCATGCCGTAGCCGGGCACGATGATGACCTTGCTGGCGTAGGCCATCATCACCGCCGCGTCACTGGCATCGATCTCCTTCATGACGCCGCCGGCGTCGTGCGCCGCCTCTTCGCCACCACTGGCGCCGAAGCCGGAGAACAGCACGTTGCTGATCGGCCGGTTCATGGCCTTGGCCATCAACTGGGTGAGCAGCGTGCCGGCCGAGCCCACCACCGTGCCAGCGATGATCATGGCGGCATTGCCGAGCACGAAGCCCTCGAAGGCCACCGCCAGGCCGGTCAGGGCGTTGTACAGCGAGATCACCACCGGCATGTCGGCACCGCCGATCGGCAGGGTCATCATAATGCCGAAGGCGAGTGCCAAAACGAAGAATGCCAGCAGCGGGAAGCCGCCCGTGGAGCTGCCGAAGATGAGTATGAGCCCGAAGATGACGGTCGCGATGAACACCACCAGGTTGAGCTTCTGCTGACCGGGGAAGAGAAACGATTTCTTCATCAGGCCCTGCAGCTTGGCGAAGGCGATCATGGAGCCGGAGAAGGCCACCGAGCCGATCAGCCCACCGCCCACGGCGAGCACCAGGAAGCTCTGGCTGTGAAACTCACCCTTGAGCAGCTCCACGACCGCGATCGCCGCCGCGGCACCGCCACCCATGCCGTTGTAGGTGGCGATCATCTGCGGCATGTCGGTCATGGCGACCTTCTTACCGGTGTACCAGGCGGCGCCGCCGCCGATCAGAATGGCGAGGATGATCAGGCCGTAGTTGTGCATGCCCGGGTAGAAGAAGGTGGCAAGGGTCGCCACCAGCATGCCGGCACCGGCCCAGACGATGCCGTCACGCGCCGTCTTCGGCGAGCTCATGCGCTTGAGGCCGAGGATGAACAGCACGGCCGCGGCGAAATAACTCAACTCAATCATTTCGCGGGCTCCTTACTGCTCTTGAACATTTCGAGCATGCGCTCGGTGACGACGTAGCCGCCGACGGCGTTGCCGGCCGCGAGCATGACGCCGATGAAGCCGATGAGGTGTTCCGCTTCGGTGTCGGCATGGCCCAGGGCGACCATGGCGCCGACCAGCACGATGCCATGCACGAAGTTCGAGCCCGACATCAGTGGGGTGTGCAGGATGACCGGCACACGTGCGATCACCTCGTAACCGGTGAACGCGGCCAGCATGAAGATGTAGAGTGCCGTGAAGCCTTCGATCATGAGGATTCTCCTTCCACCAGCGCGCGGGTCGCTGCGTGCCTGATTTCGCCGGCGTGAGTCAGCGCGCTGTCGCGGATGACCTCGTCGTCCCAGTCCAGCTCGAGTTTGCCATCCTTGATCATCGGGCTGAGGAAATTGAGCAGGTTCTTGGCGTACATCTCGCTGGCATGCACCGGCAGCATGCTGGACACGTTGAGCGGCCCATAGATGATCACGCCATTGTGTTCGAGCTGCTCGCCGGGCCGGGTCAGCTCGCAGTTGCCACCGCCCTCGGCGGCCAGGTCGATGATCACCGCGCCGGGCTTCATCTGCTCGACCACGGCGGCCGGGATGATGCGTGGCGATGGGCGGCCGGGGATGGCGGCGGTGGTGATGACGGCATCGGCCGCGGCGACGTGCTTGGCGAGGATCTCGGCCTGCTTGGTCTTCTCCTCGTCGGTCAGCTCCCGCGCATAGCCGCCGGTGCCTTCGGCGGCCACGCCGGTATCGACGAACTTGGCGCCCAGCGACTGTACCTGCTCCTTGGTGGCGGCGCGCACGTCGTAGCCCTCGACCATGGCGCCGAGGCGCCGGGCGGTGGCGATGGCCTGCAGGCCGGCGACCCCGGCACCGATCACCAGCACCTTGGACGGGCGGATGGTGCCGGCGGCGGTGGTCAGCATGGGGAAGAAGCGTCCGCTGCGGTCAGCGGCCATCAGCACGGCCTTGTAACCCGCGACCGCAGCCTGCGAGGACAGCGCATCCATGCCCTGGGCGCGCGAGATGCGCGGGATCAGTTCCATGGCAAAACTGGTGATTTTGCGGTCGCGCAGCCGGGCGACCAGGTCGGCGTTCTTGTGCGCCTGCATGAAGCTGATCACCACCGCGCCTTCCTTGAGGGCGTCGGCCTCTTCCAGGGTCGGTGGCTGCACCTTGAACAGCACGTCCGCCTGGCCGAGCAGGGTCTTGCGGTCGGTAACGGCCTCGGCGCTGGCGTAGGCGCTGTCGGGTTGGTAGGCACTCAGGCCGGCACCGGACTCGAGCAGGATCTTGCAGCCCAGCTTGGTGAAGCGCTCGGCGACGCTGGGGTCCAGGGCAACGCGGCGTTCGTCCGCGGTGGTTTCCTTCGGTACGGCCACAACAATTGGCATGCTCAGGTTCTCCGCATCCGGTCGGGATGGCTGTGCTCAAAGTGGGCACCGGCGCGGTATGTATAGGCGCCCCATGGTGGCGGATCCTACCGCGAATCGCGCCGGTAACGGCCGTCATCAGTAGCCGAAAAAGGGGACATGATACCGGAATCCCAGCGCCGATTGAATACGCGGCGGGGTTGCCGGGTGCGCGCCGCCGTCCATCCCGGGGTTGAAAGCCACTGCTCCAGTGAAGTTTACTTTTAACGCTATTTCTGACATAAATGCGGGGATTCGGGGAGCTTGTACTGTGTTCAGTCTGACGCATCAGATTCTGCGCACGGACGCCGCCGGTATGCCGCTGGAGTGGGTCAACTACCGGGACGCCGTACGCCTCTATTACCTGGGGCAGGTGGCCTACGCCTGCGGCAGCACCCTGGTACGGGTGCGCGGTGGCATCAATGCGCGTACCGGGTTGCGCAGTCAGATCGATCTCAATTCCATCATCGCGACCCACGGCAGCAATCACGCCCTGAGACAGGCACGCGACAGTTATATCCCACCACTCAACAACGCCGCACTGTTCAAGCGTGATGCCGGCCTGTGTCTCTATTGCGGTACGCATTTCCGTGACAGCGAGTTGTCGCGCGACCATGTGACGCCACTCAGCCAGGACGGTGCGGACACCTGGAACAACGTGGTCACCGCCTGCAAGCGCTGCAACAACCACAAGGCCGGTCGCCGCCCCGAGCAGGCGCAGATGGAGCTGCTGGCCGTCCCGTTCACACCAACCCACGCCGAGTACATCTATCTGCAGGGTAAGCGCGTCCTCGCCGACCAGATGGAATTCCTGCGCGCCCACTTCCCGCGCCACAGCCCACTGCACCTGCGCCTGGCGGCCGGGGCCTGAACGGTTCTTTTTCTGTGAACCGCCAAGACGCGGAGGCCGCCAAGAAAACCTGATTGAACCGCCAAGACGCCAAGGAAAATCTGGTTAAACCGCCAAGGCGCCAAGACGCCAAGAAAATCATTATTCATGAAAAATCTTGGCGTCTTGGCGCCTTGGCGGTTTCCCAAATCTTTCTTGGCGACCTCCGCGTCTTGGCGGTTCACAAAATCCCTTGGGGCTTTGCGGTTCAAGGTTCGTGGTACCAGCAGACTGCATGAATATCTGGCACGACATCGGGGAACACATCCGTAGCGCGACCGGCATAGCTGTGCGCGGCGCGCGGGAATCCGTCGGTGGTGGCTGCATCAACCAGGCGGTGCGGCTGCCGGGCGTGGGGCGCGATTTCTTCGTCAAACTCAACGACGCGGCGCAGGCCGACATGTTCGCGGCCGAGGCCGAGGGGCTGCGCGAGATCGCCGCGACGCGCACCGTGCGCGTGCCCGCGCCGGTGTGCTGGGGTGTCGCTGGAGACAAGACCTATCTGGTGCTGGAGCACCTGGCGCTTGGGCGTGGCGGTAATGGTGCGCTGCTCGGCACGCAACTGGCGGCGATGCACCGGGTCACGCGCGCGGAGTTCGGCTGGCAGCGCGACAACACCATCGGCTCGACGCCGCAGATCAATACGCCCACCGCCGACTGGGTCGGCTTCTGGCGCGAGCGCCGGCTGGGCTATCAACTGGAACTGGCAGCCAGTAATGGTTGGGGCGGGGAGTTGCAGCGTCTGGGAGAGCGGCTGCTGCTGGGGCTCGACGGGCTGTTCGATGACCACCGCCCGCGGCCCTCATTGCTGCACGGCGATCTCTGGGGCGGCAATCACGGCTATCTCGCCGACGGGCAGCCGGTGATCTTCGATCCGGCGGTGTCGTTCGGTGACCGGGAGGCCGATCTGGCCATGACGGAGCTGTTCGGCGGGTTCGGCGACGCATTCCAGACGGCCTACCGCGAGGCATGGCCGCTGGAGACGGGTTATCCACTGCGCAGGACGCTGTACAACCTGTACCACGTCCTCAATCATTTGAACCTGTTCGGCGGGGGCTATCACGACCAGGCAGTCGGGATGCTGCGCTGGCTGCTGGCCGAACTGGGCGGGTGAGAGAACCCGCCGCCCGCCGGACTGCTGCCGGGAGATCGATCAGCGTGCGTGGTAGGGGCGGCTCAGCTCGTGGACTGCGTCGATCATGGCCGCCGCATGCGCCGGTTCGATCTGCGGATGGATACCGTGGCCGAGATTGAATACGTGGCCGGGGCCGGCACCGTAGCCGGCAAGCACCCGTTCGACCTCGGTGCGGATGTGTTCCGGCCGCGCATAGAGCACCGCCGGGTCGAGATTGCCCTGCAGGGCGACGCGGTCGCCGACGCGCGCACGCGCCTGGCTGATGTCGGTGGTCCAGTCGAGGCCGAGGGCGTCGGCACCGGAGTCGGCCATCGCCTCCAGCCACTGTCCGCCACCCTTGGTGAACAGGACGATGGGTATGACCTGCCCCTCATGTTCGCGGTTCAGGCCGGCGATGATCCGGGTCATGTAGTCCAGCGAGAAGACCTGATACTCGCGCGGTCCCAGGGCGCCGCCCCAGGTATCGAACAGCATGACCGCCTGGACGCCGGCCGCGATCTGGGCGTTGAGGTAGGCGGTTACCGCCGCCGCCAGCGTTTCCAGCAAGCGATGCAGCAATTCGGGCCGGTCGTAGAGCATGGCCTTGAGGATGGCAAAATGCTTGCTCGAGCCGCCCTCGACCATATAGGTCGCCAGTGTCCATGGGCTGCCGGAAAAGCCGATCAAGGGTACGCGACCGTGCAGTTCGTGACGGATCAGGCGCACGGCGTCCATCACATACCGCAGCTCGCCTTCCGGGTCGGGCACACCGAGTGCGCGCACGTCCGCCTCGGTGCGTACCGGTTTACGGAAGCGCGGGCCCTCGCCTTCCTCGAAGTACACACCCAGCCCCATCGCATCCGGCACGGTCAGGATGTCGGAGAACAGGATGGCGGCATCCAGCGGGAAGCGCTCCAGCGGCTGCAACGTCACCTCGCAGGCCAGCTCGGGTGCCTGGCACAGACTCATGAAATCGCCGGCCTTCTCGCGCGTGGCGCGGTATTCAGGCAGATAACGTCCGGCCTGGCGCATCATCCACACCGGCGTGACATCCACGGGCTGGCGCATCAGGGCGCGCAGGAAACGATCGTTCTTCAGTTGGGTCATAAGCGAAATTTCACCACAAAGGACACGAAGGACACAAAGAGTTCAAAAATGACAAAGTAGCCCGAGGTATGGCGCGGGTTGCATCGTCAGGACTCACGCGATCGGACCAACGCGGTCTCCAATCGAATGGTAGCCAGGCAAGACTGCAGCAGCGAACATGATTTCTCCCTTTGTGTCCTTCGTGTCCTTTGTGGTTCAAAACAGTTACCGCGGCAGATCGGAACTGCCCATCAGGTACTCGTCGACGGCGCGCGCGCATTGGCGGCCCTCGCGGATCGCCCAGACGATCAGCGACTGGCCGCGCCGCATGTCGCCGGCGGCAAAGACCTTGTCCAGTGAGGTGTTGTAGGCATTCGCACCATCGGTCGCGCCTTGCACGTTGCCGCGGCCATCCAGCGTCACGCCGAGTTCTTCGAGCATGCCCGCGTGCACGGGATGTACGAAGCCCATGGCCAATAGTACCAGATCGGCCTGCAGTTCGAACCCCGAGCCGGGGACCTCGGTCATTCTCCAGGCGCCGCCGCTATCCCTGCTCCATTCCACCTTGGCGCATTTGATCGCGCGGGCCTGGCCGTTCTCGCCGACAATCTCTTTGGTCGTCAGCGACCACATGCGCTCGCAGCCTTCCTGATGCGAAGACGAGGTGCGCAGCTTGTGCGGCCAGTCGGGCCAGGTCAGGGCCTTGTCTTCCTTCTCCGGCGGCTTGAGCAGGATCTCCAACTGGGTAACCGAGGCGGCGCCCTGGCGGTTGGAGGTGCCGATGCAGTCGGAACCGGTATCACCGCCGCCGATCACCACGACCTGTTTGCCGGTGGCCATGATGGACTGCGCCACGGGGACGTCGTCACCGGCGACACGCCGGTTCTGCTGGGGCAGAAATTCCATGGCGAAGTGCACGCCCCGCAGCGCGCGGCCGGGGATCGGCAGGTCGCGCGGGTGTTCGGAGCCACCCGTCAACACCACGGCGTCGAAATCCTTGAGTAACTGCTGTGCCGGCAGCGTCACGCCGACGTGGACGCCGGTCTCGAAGCGTACGCCTTCGGCGACGAGTTGCTGCAGGCGCCGGTCGATGAGGTGTTTTTCCAACTTGAAGTCGGGGATGCCGTAGCGCAGCAGGCCGCCGATGCGGTCGGCCTTCTCGAACACCGTGACCGCATGGCCGGCGCGCGCCAGCTGCTGCGCGCAGGCAAGCCCCGCCGGTCCCGAACCGACGACGGCGACGGTCTTGCCGGTCGGGTGTGTGGGTGGCTGCGGTAGGAGCCAGCCGTTCTCCCAGGCCTTGTCGACGATGGCACACTCGATGGACTTGATGGTTACCGGGTTGTCGTCGATGTTCAGCGTACAGGCAGCCTCGCAGGGGGCGGGGCAGATGCGGCCGGTGAACTCGGGGAAGTTGTTGGTCGAATGCAGCACCTCGCTGGCACGCTGCCAGTCGCCCCGGTACACCAGATCGTTCCAGTCCGGGATGATGTTGTTGACCGGGCAGCCCTGGTGGCAGAACGGGATGCCGCAGTCCATGCAACGCGCACCCTGCCGGGCGAGTTCGTCGTCGCTGAGCGGGAGGGTGAATTCGCGGTAGTGCCGGAGGCGTTGCTCGACGGGGGCATACGTGCGCTCGTGGCGGGCGTACTCCAGAAAGCCGGTGGGTTTGCCCATAGGATCTACCTGCCTCCCACGACGGCGGCCCGCCCCGTGGATTCCTGTGCCTGTTTCGTCTGCTCCAGCGTGCGCCGATAGTCCGTGGGCATGACCTTGACGAACAGCGGCAGGTATCTCGCCCAGTTGTCCAGGATCACGCGCGCCCGCTCACTGTCGGTGTAGTGAAGGTGACTGCTGATCATCGAGCGCAGCCGCTGCGCATCGAAGCGTGTCATGTCGCTCCTGACGTCCACCTGGCCGTGGGTCTCCAGATCACCACCCTGGTGTTCGCTGCGCTCCAGCGCGGCGTCCTCTTCCGGCACGGGTTCGAGTTCGACCATGGCGAGATTGCAGCGCTGCTCAAAGTCGCCGGCCTCGTCGAGCACGTAGGCCACACCGCCGCTCATGCCGGCGGCGAAGTTGCGTCCCGTGTCGCCCAGCACCACGACGACACCACCGGTCATGTATTCGCAGCCATGGTCACCCACGCCTTCGACCACGGCCGAGGCACCGGAGTTGCGCACGGCGAAGCGCTCGCCCGCGACGCCGCGCAGGAAGCATTCGCCCGTGATCGCGCCGTAGAGCACAGTGTTGCCGGCGATGATGTTCTCCTCGGGCACAATGGGGCAGTCGGGTGGCGGATAGACGACGATGCGGCCGCCCGACAGGCCTTTGCCTACATAATCGTTGGCCTCGCCCTCCAGTTCCAGCGTCACGCCGTGTGCCAGCCAGGCACCGAAGCTCTGCCCGGCGATGCCTTTCAGCTGCACATGAATGCAGTCGGCGGGCAGCCCGGTGTGACCGTAGCGCTCAGCGACGCGTCCGGAAAGCATCGCACCCACCGAACGGTTGACGTTCTTGACGGCCGTCTCGATGCGCACCGGCTCGCCGCGTTCCAGCGCCGGTCCGGCCTGTGCGATGAGGGTGTTGTCGAGTGCCCGTTCCAGACCGTGATCCTGGGTCTCGCAGTGGTGCACGGCCACATCCGGTGCAGGCGTCGGCATATGCAGAATACGCGACAGGTCCAGGCCGGCGGCCTTCCAGTGATGGAGGGCGCGGCGCGTGTCGAGCCGGTCGGCGCGGCCGGTCATCTCGGCGACGGTGCGGAAACCAAGCTGCGCCATGAGCCGGCGGACTTCCTCGGCGACGAAGAAGAAATAATTCACCACATGCTCGGGCTTGCCGGTGAAGCGCTTGCGCAGCACCGGGTCCTGGGTGGCGACGCCGACCGGACAGGTGTTCAGGTGGCACTTGCGCATCATGATGCAGCCCTCGACGATCAGCGGCGCAGTGGCGAAGCCGAACTCGTCGGCGCCCAGCAGCGCGCCAATGACCACATCGCGGCCGGTGCGCAGGCCACCATCGACTTGCACGGCAATACGCCCGCGCAGCCGGTTGAGCACCAGCGTCTGGTGGGTTTCGGCCAGCCCGATCTCCCAGGGGCTGCCGGCGTGTTTGATGGACGTCAGCGGCGAAGCACCGGTGCCGCCGTCATGACCGGCGATGGTCACGTGGTCGGCGTGCGCCTTGGAGACGCCCGCGGCGACGGTGCCGACGCCGACCTCGGATACCAGCTTCACGCTGATGCGTGCCCTGGGGTTCACATTCTTCAAGTCGTGGATCAGTTGCGCGAGATCCTCGATCGAATAGATGTCGGGATGCGGCGGCGGTGAGATCAGGCCGACCCCCGGGGTCGAGTGGCGTACCGTGGCGATCCACTGATCCACCTTGTGACCGGGCAACTGGCCACCCTCGCCGGGCTTGGCGCCCTGTGCCATCTTGATCTGGATGTCGTCCGCATTGACCAGGTATTCGGTGGTCACGCCGAAGCGTCCCGATGCCACCTGCTTGATGGCCGAGCGCATGGAGTCGCCATTTTTCAGCGGCTTGAAGCGTGAACGGTCCTCGCCACCCTCACCGGTATTGGACTTGCCACCGATGCGGTTCATGGCGATCGCCATCGTCGTGTGTGCCTCCCAGGAGATCGACCCGAAGGACATGGCACCGCTGGCGAAGCGCTTGACGATCTCCTTGGCCGGCTCCACCTCATCCAGCGGGATGGGTTGGTCGGCGAACTTGAAGTCGAACAGGCCGCGCAGACTCAGCAGGCGTTCGTTGTGCGCATCGATGAGCTGCGAGAACTCGGCGAAGGTCTTCGGATCGTTGGCGCGCGTGGCGTGCTGCAGCTTGCTGACGGTCTCCGGCGTCCAGGCGTGATCGTCGCCGCGCAGCCGGAAGGCGTAGTCGCCGCCGGCATCGAGTGCGTTGCGGTAGATCGGCGCATCACCGTAGGCATCGCGGTGCCAACGCAGCGCCTCCGCGGCGATCTCGGCCAGACCCGCACCCTCCACCACGCTGGCGGTACCGGTGAAATACCGGTCGACGAATTCGGTCTTGAGCCCGACGGCATCGAAGATCTGTGCGCCGCAGTAGGACTGGTAGGTCGAAATGCCCATCTTGGACATGACCTTGAGGAGGCCCTTGCCAACCGCCTTGATGTAGCGCTTGTGGGCCTCGGCTGCGTCCACGTCCTCGGGGTAATCGGCCTGCATCGAGCCGATCGTCTCGAAGGCCAGGTACGGATTGATCGCCTCGGCGCCGTAGCCGGCCAGGCAGGCGAAGTGGTGTACCTCGCGCGCCGCACCGGTCTCCACCACCAGGCCGCACTTGGTGCGCAGACCGGTATGCACCAGGTGGTGATGCACGGCGCTGGTCGCGAGCAGGGCGGGGATCGCGACCTGCTCGCGGCTCATTTCGCGGTCGGAGAGGATGATGATGTTGTGGCCCGTGCGGATCGCCGCCTCGGCCGCATCGCACAAGCGTGTCAGTGCGGGCTCCATACCGGCGGCACCCTGATCGCTCGGATAGCACATCGAGACCGTGTGGGTGCGGAACGCCCCCTGGGTACTGCCCGCGATCGTACGGATGCGCTCGAGGTCCTGGTTGGTCAGGATCGGTTGATGCACTTCGAGGCGCATGTGCATGCCGGCGTTATCGACGTTCAGCAGGTTGGGGCGCGGCCCGATCAGCGACACCAGCGACATCACCAGTTCCTCGCGGATCGGATCGATCGGCGGGTTGGTGACCTGGGCGAAATTCTGCTTGAAATAGTTGAACAGTGGCTTGGGCCGGTTCGACAGCACGGCCAAGGGGTTGTCCGCACCCATGGAGCCGACCGCCTCCTGGCCGGCAACGATCATGGGCTGCAGCAGGATCTTGACGTCCTCCTGGGTGAAGCCGAACGCCTGCTGACGATCGAGCAGGGTGGCGGGGTCGCCGCCGTTGCCCTGGGCGGCGGCCGGCAGGTTCTTCAGGTGGATCTGCGTCCGGTCCAGCCACTGCTGGTAGGGGTGGGCCGCGGCCAGCTGTGTCTTGAGCTCGGCATCGTCGATGATGCGGCCCTGTTCCAGGTCGATCAGGAACATCTTGCCGGGCTGCAGGCGCCATTTCTTGATGATCTTGTGGTCGGGGATGTCGAGCACCCCCATCTCGGAGGCCATCACCACCAGGTCATCGTCGGTGATCAGATAACGCGCCGGGCGCAGGCCGTTGCGGTCGAGCGTCGCACCGATCTGGCGGCCGTCGGTGAAGGCCACCGCGGCCGGGCCGTCCCAGGGCTCCATCAGGGCGGCGTGGTATTCGTAGAAGGCGCGGCGCTGCTCGTCCATGAGGGGGTTGCCGGCCCAGGCCTCGGGGATGAGCATCATCATGGCGTGCGCCAGTGAATAGCCACCGCTGACGAGCAGTTCCAGCGCGTTGTCGAAGCAGGCCGAGTCGCTCTGTCCCTCGGGGATCAGCGGCCAGAGCGTGTCCAGAGCGGCGCCCAGCTGTGTCGAGGCCAACGTGCCGCGGCGTGCACGCATCCAGTTGACGTTGCCGCGCAGGGTGTTGATCTCGCCGTTGTGGGCGATCATGCGGAAGGGTTGGGCGAGGTCCCAGGACGGAAAGGTATTGGTCGAGAACCGCTGATGTACCAGCGCGAGCGCCGTGTCGACACGTGCGTCACGCAGGTCGAGGTAGTAGCTGCCGACCTGGCTCGCCAGCAGCATACCCTTGTAGACGAGGGTACGGCTGGACAGGGACGGGATATAGAAGTGCTGTGCCCCTTCCCAGCCCGCCGCGCGGATGGCGTTCTCCGCGCGCTTGCGGATCACGTAGAGTTTGCGTTCGAAAGCGTCCTGATCGGCGGTGTCCGGACCGCGGGCGATGAACAGCTGGCGCACCTGCGGTTCGACCGCCTTGACGGAGGCGCCGAGCCCGGTATTGTCCACTGGGACATCGCGCCAGCCGATCAGTGTCTGGCCCTCGCTCGCGACGGTCTGCTCCAGCAGCGCCTGACATTGGCTACGGACCGCGTCCGTCTGCGGCAGGAAGATCATACCGACGCCGTACTCCCCGGGCGCGGGCAGTTGCAGGTCGAGCGCAGCGCACGCCGCGCGCAAGAAGGCGTCGGGGATCTGCAACAGGATGCCCGCACCATCGCCGGCCAGTGGGTCGGCACCCACAGCACCGCGGTGCGTCAGATTCTCCAGGATCTGCAGACCCTGGCGTACGATGGTGTGGCTTTTGTGCCCCTTGATATGGGCGACAAACCCGACGCCGCAGGCATCGTGTTCGTTGGCGGGATCGTAGAGCCCCTGTCTGGGCGGAAAGCCGACATGGCCCATCGTGGTACCTCGCGCGTGCGTTCCCTATTCCGGAAATTACGCGGCGCGCCACCGCGCGCGTCCCATCGGGCATGAATAGGCTGTGCCCCACGGGGGCGCGAGTATAGCGCCGCATAATCGGCGGTTCAATTCTAGAGATGCTGCGGTGCCTGCCTGCTGCCGGCACGGGACGCGCGACGGTTCAGTGGGCCACGGTGGTTACACTGTGGTCATGGTTTTTTCAGATCGGCGTGCACGGATGCGAAGCTGCGTGGCCAGGGTTTCGCCTTGCGTACCGCCATCGGCAGACCACCGATGGCGGCGCGGGCGGCGTCGAGCGAGGCATAGTCACCCTGCACGAGCACGTACCAGTCTCCACCCTTATATTCGGTACGGAAGTAGGCCACCGGCGGCGGTAGCGCCTGCTGTGCGGCATAGTTCTGCAACGCGGTTTCGGTGCGTACCCCGAGCAGCTGCAGGGTGAAACGTGTCCCCGGACGAGCGCTCAGCCATTCCTCGCGGAGCAGTTCGGTTGGCGCGGATGTCGCGGCCGTGGCGGACAGTGTGGGCGCCACCGATCTCACCGGGGCGTCGGCAGGGGTCTCCGGGGCCGATGGCACCGCTGCGGCGGCTGGCTGTTCGGAAGGCCGTTCGGTGGTGGCCGGCACGGGGATGGGGCCAGCGGTCGTTTCGGCCGGTGGCGGCGGCGTCGCCGGAGTGGCCGGGGTGGGTATTGGCGGATCCGAGGGTGATGCGGCCTCCGGGGGTAATACGGCCTCCGGGGGCGGAGCGAGTTCCGGTCCCGGCACGGGCTGCGGTTCCGTGGCTGGTGACGGTGGAGTGACGGTGCCCGCGTCGGGCTGTTGAGTGGGTTCTGCGGCCGGGGTCGGTAGCACGTCGGCCTCTGCAGTGACGTCATCATCCGGCGGCGGGCCGGGGTCGATCGGTGGCAGTGCCTCCGGGGGGAGACGCAAAGCGAGTGCGGGTTCGGTGGTCGTGGTCGACGGGGCGTTCTCACGACCGGCATTCATCAGCAGATAGGCAGCGCCCGCCAGGGCCAGGACACCCAGGCCGGCCACGCCCCAGACTGGCCTGCCCGGCGACGGCCGGCGGGGGGCGGCGCTACCGGTCCGGTTGCGGGTGGCGATGCGCTCGGCATGCCCTATCAGGGCCTCGTGGGCCAACACGTTCAGCCGGCCAGGGCGGCCGTCGGCGGCCTTGTGCATGGCACGGATCTCGGTGAGGCTGAAGGGGCAGTCGCCCGCATGACCGGCGACCGCCAGGCGGTACATGAGATAGGCGGCTGACTGCTGTTCATCGAGGCGCGGGATGTCCAGCCGATGCAGCAGCGGCTGCTGGGGGCTATGCAGGCCGATGTCGGTCAACCGCTGTTCGAGTGTGTCGTCGCCGAACAGGACGATGCGGATGGCCTTGAGTGTCTCGCCCGGTGATCCGCCCAGGGTCAGCAAGGCACGCAGCACGGCCTCGGGCAGACGTTGCGCGTCGTCGACGACCGCGACCGCGAGCTGACCACCCTGCTGGAGTCCCTGGCCATGCCGCAACAGATTGGCCTTGATGCGATCCGCATCCGGATCGAGCGGCAGACCGAAGCATTCCGCCAGGCCACCGAACAGCTCCGTCGCCAGCGTGATCCGCGCACCTTCCAGCCGGCAGAGGCGCCAGCCGTTACCGCCACGCCGCAGGAACTGCTGCAGCAGTGTGGTCTTGCCCGCTCCCTCGGGACCGATGACGCCGATGAGCATGTCACCGAAACGGCTGAGGTGCTGTAACAGATCGAGCCGTTGCAGCAGCATCGGATCGGCATAGAAGAACTGGTCGTCCGGCTGATCCAGAAAGGGTGCCCGTTCCAGCCTCAGCGTGGCCAGATAGTCGGGCGGTCGTTGCGTCGATGTGTTCTGCGAACTCAAGGTTGTTCCAATCCCTGAATAAAGACGACGCGGTAGCCACGCTTGAGCTGTTCGTCGCGTGCCTTGAGCAGGGCATTCTCGGCCTGCTCACGTCCGGGGAAGTGCTGACGCACCACCCGCCCGCTCGAGCCCTGGTAGCCCCACTCCCGCACCAGGGTCCAGCCTTCCAGCAGGTCTTCCTGCAGGTGCAGATGATAGTACCGGGGAGCGGCATCGCCGCCAACCGACGTTTGCATGTAGATGCGCATGGCTATTCAGATACACGAGGCCAGGCGCAAGATGCAGGCGCAAGGGCCTGCTCCGCAGTCACGACGTCCGGCGCCGTGATGCGCGTATTTCGGTCGGGTGACGCGCCTGTCGACTCTTGCATCTCGGCCTTCTGACCTTCAGGTCAGCTCCTTGGGATTGTAGACCCGCTCGTGTTCAGTGATGGCATAGCGGTCGGTCATGCCGGCGACGTAGTCGGCCACGGCGCGCGCCCGCCCGGCCTCGCCGTCGGCGGCCTCGAGGCGCTGGCAATGGTTGCGCGCCTCGTCCGGCAGCAGCCCCGCATCTTCCATAAAGGCCTCGAACAGTGCAGTGACCACGCGCCCGGCCTTGGTCGTCATGCGGTGCACGCGGTAGTGCTTGTAGAGGCGGTTACGCAGGAAGCGTTTGAGTTCGAGATTGCGTTCCCGCATGGCCTCGCTATAGCTGATCAGTGCTTCTGGATGTCGCCGGACCGCCTCGATATCGGTTGGACCCGCCTGTTGCAGGCGGGTCAGGCTGGTCTCGACGAGATCGACGACCTGAGTGTTGATCATACGCCGGACGATCTCGTGTACGGTACGGCGCTGGGACAGCTGCGGATAGCGGTGGCGGACCTCCTCATACTGGTCCCGGAACAGGCTGATCTCCACCAGTTCATCCATCTCGATGAGGCGTGCACGCAAACCGTCGTCGACGTCGTGGCTGTTGTAGGCGATCTCGTCGGCGAGGTTGGTCAGTTGTGCCTCGATGCTGGGCTGCCGCCGCTCGATGAAGCGCACACCGACGTCGCCCAGGGTGCGTGCCACCGCAACGGAACAATGCTTGAGTATCCCCTCGCGTGCCTCGAAGGTGAGATTGAGCCCGTTGAAATCGGCGTAGCGTTCCTCCAGTTCATCGACCACGCGTAGCGACTGCAGATTATGTTCAAAGCCCCCGTAGAGCTGCATGCAGGCGTTCAGGGCGTCCTGGCCGGCATGCCCGAACGGCGTGTGGCCGAGATCGTGAGCCAGTGCGATGGCCTCGGTGAGATCCTCGTTCACGCGCAGGGCACGGGCGATGGAACGCGCGATCTGCGCAACTTCGATGGAGTGGGTCAGCCGGGTACGGAACAGATCACCTTCATGATTCACGAAGACCTGGGTCTTGTACTCCAGTCGCCGGAACGCGGCAGAATGGATGATCCGGTCGCGGTCGCGCTGGAATTCACTGCGGTAGGCGGGCCCCGGCTCGGCATGCCGCCGGCCGTGCGAGTGCGCATCGGTCGCTGCGTAGGGTGCGAGTCCCTGGCCGCTGTCTGCCACACTCCGGCTCATTGTCTGTTGCGCTCCAGTGAGATGGGAAAAATTCGTCAGGACCTTGATGGCACGTACTTAAACCCTTCCTGGCCACGGAATCCACGGAACAACACGGAAAGAATTCACGATGTAAACTGCGGATCATCCCCCACGGTTTGGTCTCCGGGCTTTATACAGTGAGCCTTTTTCCGTGTCATTCCGTGTGCTTCCGTGGCCATTTCCCGAGACATCGGCTTACGTACGTATCATTCCTGTCAGGGTCCAGGTTTCTCCGGTCATGGGGTGGTCACGCGCAGGCGTGTGCGTGGGCCGCATCCAGCGTCGACCGCAGCTGCCGTGGGTCGAAGTCATCGCTGACCAGCGCCTTGCCGATACCCTGCAGCAGCACCAGGCGCAGACCACCATCCAGCACCTTCTTGTCCACCGCCATGAACTCCAGAAAGCGTTCGCTGTTCATTTCCGGAGGGATGACGACGGGGAGGCGGGCGCGCTCCAGCAGACGCTGGATGCGATCCACATCTGGCGCGTCGAGCCAGCCCTGCCGGGCGGACAGCTGTGCCGCCAGCAACATGCCGGTCCCCACTGCCTCGCCGTGCAGCCAGGTACCATACCCCATGCCGGTCTCGATGGCATGGCCGAAGGTGTGCCCCAGATTCAGCAGGGCGCGCTGACCGCTTTCGCGCTCGTCAGCGGCCACGACCTCCGCCTTGCTGCGGCAGGAGCGTTCGATGGCATGGGCGAGGGCCTCCGGATCGCGTGCCAGCAGACGATCCATGTTCACCTCCAGCCAGGCGAAGAACTCCGGCTCGCGTATCAGCCCGTACTTGATGACCTCTGCCAGTCCCGCCGACAGCTCGCGGTCGGGCAGTGTGTCCAGTGTAGTGGTATCGATTATGACGGCATTGGGCTGGTGGAAGGCGCCGATCATATTCTTGCCGAGGCGGTGATTGACACCGGTCTTGCCACCGACCGAGGAATCGACCTGTGCCAGGAGCGTGGTCGGGACCTGGATGAAATCCACGCCGCGTTGGTAGCTCGCCGCCGCGAAGCCGCAGATGTCTCCGACAACGCCGCCGCCCAGCGCGATCAGGGTACAGTGCCGGTTGAAGCGGTTCTTCAGCAGGGCATCGTAAACGAGATTCAGGGTTTCCAGGGTCTTGTAGGCCTCACCATCGGGCAGGCTGATCGAGCGCAGCACGAAATCCTGCAGGGCGTGCTCCAATCGTGCCAGATAGAGTGGGGCCACGCGGGTATTGCTGACCACCAGCACCTGTCGACCGTGGATGTGGGGTACGAACAGTCGTGGATCGGACAGCAGGTCGCTGCCGATATGGATCGGATAGCTGCGTTCGCCGAGATTAAGTTGAAGGGTGCGCATGGACATTCCTGTCACGGCCGGAAACGGGTACGTCAAAGGCATGAGGATAGAGTAATCGCCCCGCCAGGCAAAGTCCGACAGGCTCCTAGCGACGCTGTGTGCGACCGTGCTTTGAACGATGAGGTTTTATCAGTCGCATGATGTGGTTGACGACGTCCCGCGCGGTGCGTCCATCCGTGGGGATGACGATGTCGGCGATTTCCCGGTAGAGGGGGTCGCGCACTGCCAGCAGTTCTTCCAACCTGCGTTTCGGGTCGTCCGTCTGCAGCAAGGGCCGGTTACGGTCTTTGCCGGTCCGTGCCAACGTCTGCGCCGCTGAGGTCTCGAGGTAGATCACGGTACCGCGCGCGGCCAGGTGGCAACGGTTCGCAGCATCGAGGATGGCGCCGCCGCCCGTTGCCAGCACGATGTTCTGTAGCTGACTCAGTTCATCGATGACACCACACTCCCGGCTACGGAATCCGGCCTCACCTTCGAGTTCGAAGATCAGTGGGATACCGACACCGGTACGCCGTTCGACTTCCCGATCACTGTCGATGAAGTCGCGCTTCAGCAGCCGTGCGAGGTGGCGGCCGATGGTGGTCTTTCCGGACCCCATGGGGCCCACCAGAAATAAATTGCCCGGCATGTTGGTCATGCCGGGCAGATATGCCAGAAAGCCTGGCCGCTGACAAGCGTCGCGATAGCCTTAGAAGGCGGCGAGATTCTCCTTCAGAATACGCGGTGTCACGAAGATCAGCAGCTCCGACTTCTTGTTGACGCTGCGATTATTGCGGAAGGCGACCCCGACACCCGGCAGATCGCCGAAGAATGGGATCTTGGCGACCTCGTTACTCTTCTCGTGGATGTAGATGCCACCCAGCACCGCAGTATCGCCGTTGTCCACCAGCACCTGGGTCTCCACGGAGCGCGTATCGATGGCTGGTATGCCCTCGGGCCCGAAGCGCTCACCCACCGTATCCTGGGTCACGCGCAGGTCCATGACCACGCGGTCATCGGGTGTGATCTGCGGGATGACCGTCAGGGAGAGAGTGGCCTCCTTGAAGCTGACGGTCGCCGCGCCGCTGGAAGAGGCCTCGCGATAGGGGATCTGCACACCGTCACGGATGACCGCTTCCTTCTGGTTGGCGGTGATCACGCGTGGGCTCGAGACCACCTCGCCACGGCCCTCGGCCTGCATGGCGGACAGCTCCAGGCGCAGCAGATCGCGACCGGCACGGCCAATGATGAAGTTGATGGCCGAGGTGGCGTTGGGTGCGCGCAGATCGGCGAACAGGGCGTCGACCGGCGGATCGGAGTCGTTGGGATTCGCGATTGTGGTCGGGAAGAAGTTTGGATTATAGGCCAGGTCGCCCGGCATACCGCCGCCGACCCCCGTATTGGTGGTGTTGGAGCTGTCCATGCGACCCCCGCCCCAACGCACGCCCAGTTCCTTGGCGAAGTCGTCGCTGGCGATCACGATACGTGACTCGATCAACACCTGCCGGACCGGGATGTCCAGGGTGGTGACGAGCTTGCGGATGTCGGCCAGCTTCTCGGCCGTATCGCGGATCAGCAGTGTGTTGGTGCGCTGATCAATGGTCACCGTGCCGCGCTCGGACAACATCGATGTGCCTTCCTCGCCCTTCAACAGTTCCGCCAGGTCGGCGGCCTTGGCGTAGTTGACCTGGATATATTCGGAATACAACGGTGCCAGTTCCTCGATCTGCTTCTGGGATTCCAGTTCGAGTTTCTCCCGCGCGGCGATCTCCTCGCTGGGGGCGACCAGAATCACGTCGTTGCTCTTGCGCATCGCCAGGCCCTTGGTCCTCAGCACGATATCCAGGGCCTGATCCCAGGGGACGTTTTGCAGGCGCAGCGTCAGGTTGCCGGTGACGGTGTCACTGACCACGATGTTGGTGCCGGTGAAATCGGCGATCAACTGCAGCACCGAGCGGACCTCGATATCCTGAAAATTGAGGGACAGGCGTTCCCCTGTGAAGCCCAGCTTCTCGCGGCGACGTGCCTCCTGTTCTTCTTTCGTGGTGGGTTTGATCTCTACCGTGAACAGATTATCAGTCTGGTAGGCCACATGGTCATAGTCGCCGGAAGGGGCGATCACCATGCGGACATTCTTGCCCTTGACGAAGGTATCGACGGTCTTCACCGGCGTGGCGAAGTCGGAGACGTCCAGGCGACGGTGAAGGTTTTCAGGCAGTTCGGCACCGAAGAAATCGAGCACCACCTGCCCCGCTTCCTGGCGCATGTCGACCGGCATGTTGGGGCTGGCCAGGGTGATGATCACACGGCCTTCGCCCTGGTCGCCACGGCGGAAATCGACATTCTGGAGGGCGTTGCCGGACATGGCAGCTTGCGGTGCAGTCGCGGTGGTACCGGCACTCGGCATTGCGGACGCCGCGGCCGCGGTACTGGCGCTGTCTTGCAGGGTCACGACGATCATGTTGCCCTCGACGCGCGTATCGTAGGGGGCCATCTGCACCAGATTGATAACCACGCGCGTACGTCCCTGCGCCTCGATCGCCGTCAGGCTCTTGGCCAGGCCGACGCCGATCGGCTGCGGGGCCTTGCCGAGTGCATTGTGCGTATCCGGCAGATCGAGGGCGATACGTGCGGGGTTGTCGATCGTGAAGCTCAGCGGCTTCTCCGGCGGCTGCTCCATTTTCAGGATGACCTGAACCTTGTTCCCCGGCAGGGAGCCGACATCGATGGCCTCCAGCGTATTGGCGGCGAATGCCGTTGGGATACCCAGGGCGAGCCCTCCGATCACGCCGAACAGCCAGCGCTTTGCGACGCTGCCCGGCGAGCTGGAGCTGTGAATTGACTTCTTGGTACCGATACTCATCATGACAGTGCTCCCCCCCATGGGATCATTCGCTGAGCGCAAGCGAGGCCGGGCGTTCCATCCAGCCACCGAGGCCATCCGGTACGATTTCCGTAAGTGCGATTTCATATTCGGTTATTTCCTTGATTTTGCCGTGATTCTGCCCGGCGTAATTGCCCGGCTGGACACGGTGGATGGTGCCGTCGCTGGTCAGGAGCAGCCCCCAGGACTGGCCTTGCTGTTCCAGCGTACCGACCATCCGCAGGGTGTCGAGCGGAAAATCCTCCAGCGCTTCACGTGGCCGATTGGCATCCGGATGAATGCTGCTGCCGTTCCCGGTAAGTACTCGCTCCGCCTGGCTGGGCGTGCCTGGACTGAACGGGCTACGCAGGTCGTTGGCCTGATACAGGAACGTCTCGTACGGCTTGAACTCCGGCAGCGGTTCGATTTTGGCCTGCTGTCGGCTGCGCACGTCGTTCACGAAACTGCGCAGATCATCTGTGTTGCTGCTGCTGCATCCCGCCAGGCCGAGGCTCAGTATCAGCCAGCAGGTTACGGGCACGATGGTTGTACGCCGAGTCATCATTTGGCGGCCTCCTCGCCTTCATCCAGATAGCGGTAGGTCTTTGCGGTCAGCTCCATGGACAGTTCATCGCTCACGGCGTCTTTGGCCGCCGGCTGGATGGTGATGTCATGAACGGTGACGATGCGTGGCAATGCAGCGACACCGCTGACGAAGGTGCCAAACTCATGATAGGTACCACGGACCTTGATGCTGATGGGCAGTTCTGCGTAGAACTCGCGTGGTATCTCACCCTGGGGCTTGAAGAGATCAAACTCCAGCCCGCTCGCGAGACCGGTCTGGGAGACATCCACCAGCAGGTCGGCGACTTCGGTCTTGTTGGGCAGCTGGCGCAGCATGGCACCGAATGACTGGCGCATCTCTTCCAGCTGCTCTTCATAGGCCTCAAGATTCGCTGCCTTGCGTGCCTTGGTCTCGAGCTCCGCCTTGAGTTCGTTCTCCTTGCTTTGCGCTTGATCGAACCGCAGCTGCTGATCTTTGATATCGAACCAATATCCCAGGCCGAGTACAGCGGCCGCAATCAGAATGATTACGAAGGTGCGTGCCGCCACCGGCCAGTCGGTGATGTTGCTGAAATCAAGGTCATTGAGATTTAATTCTGAGAGATTCACGGCGTACCCCCGGTTCCGGCTTCCTGGCCGGCCGTTGCCTTCTGGCTTGCGAGCAGGGTGAATTCGGCAATACGTCGCCGCTCCTCATTCTTCGTCTCGATGACGTTGAGTTTCGGGTCGGTCAGCCACGCTGCGCCATCGATATTGCGCATATAAGCGGAAACCCGTGCATTCGACTGTGCCGCACCTTGCATGGTCAGTTCCGGGCCCTTCTGGGTAAAGGTCTTGAGGTGCACGCCATCAGGCAAGGTCCGTACCAACTCATCCATCAGATGGACGCTGATTGGGCGATTGCTCTGCAGTTCCTGAATGACGTTCATACGCGCGAGCAGCCTCGCCTTCGTCGACTCGAGATCTTTGATCTTGACGATGCGGGCATCGAGCGCCTTGATTTCACTTGTCAGGAACTGATTGCGATCATTCTGACCGCTGATCATACTTTCTATCTGGATATGGGTGAATACGACCGCGAGCACAGCCAGAATCGCGCCCGCGGCTGCCATACCGCCGAACTCGCGCTGCCTGCGTTTGCGCTCCCATTCGCGCCAGGGAAGTAGGTTAATGCGCGCCATGTCAGTCGAAGCTCCTCAGTGCAAGGCCGCAGGCGATCATCAGTGCCGGGGCGTCGTTGCTCAGCGTCTGAGGTTTGACGCGTGAGGCCAAGGACATGCTGGCGAAGGGGTTGGCGATGATCGTCTCGATGCCGATGGTTTCGTGGATCAGCGCATCGACTCCGGGGATCGAGGCGCTGCCTCCCGCCAGGATGATCTGGTCGATGCTGCTGTACTGACTGGATGAGAAGAAAAACTGCAGTGAACGACTGACCTGCTGTGC
The DNA here is from genome assembly GCA_019911805.1 of Gammaproteobacteria bacterium. Taxonomy (NCBI): domain Bacteria; kingdom Pseudomonadati; phylum Pseudomonadota; class Gammaproteobacteria; species Gammaproteobacteria bacterium. Next base: position 13,418 of record JAIOJV010000076.1, on the reverse strand, counting down.
CATGGCCTCTTTGAAAGGCTCCAGCACTTCGGGGAGGTAGTTGTCCGGTAGGCCGCCCTGACGTTTGGCCATCCCCGCTTCCTCGTAAGAGAGCCCGTAGCGGCGCATGATCTCTTCGGTGAGCTGCTTGCCCCCGAAGACCTGGTCGCGGGTATAAATGATCTTCATGTCGTGCAGTACGTTGAGCGTGGTCATGGTTGCGCCCACGTCGACGACGGCTATGGTGCGCTCGATACCCTGATCGGGTAGCTGGTCGGCCAGCAGGACGAAGGCATTTTCCAGCGCATAGGCTTCGATATCGACCACTTTGGCCGCCAGGCCACCGGCCTCCACCGCGGCCACACGCATCTCGACGTTCTCGCTGCGGGACGCGGCGAGCAGCACGTCTACCGTGTCCGGGTTCTTTTCCGATGGACCGAGCACTTCGAAGTCGGTGTTGACCTCATCGAGGGGATAGGGAATGTATTGATCGGCCTCGAGTTCGATCTGTGCCTCCAGCTCGGAGTCAGACAGGCTGGTGGGCATGGAGATGATTTTGGTGATGACCGATGAACCGGCTACGGCGACTGCCGCGTCTTTTGCGCGCGTGCCGGAGCGTTTCACGGCGCGGCGGATAGCCTCGCCGACGGCCTCGGCATCAGTCACGCTCTTTTCCACCACCGAATTCGGCGGGAGCGGTTCGACGGCGTAGCTTTCGACTCGGTAACGACCTCCGGAGCGGCTCAATTCCAGCAGCTTTATGGCGGTGGAGCTGATGTCGAGTCCGAGGCGTGGGGGGGTGGTCCTTTTCAGCAGTTGCGCAAGCTGCACGGTGGATTCCTTTAATTTAATCTTAGGGTTGCGCCGCAAAAATCCCTTTCAGCATTAGATGACAAGGGCAACTGTTTGTCAATCAATGCCTCTGAGCCTGGAAGGGTCTCGAACAAAGGTATCGGGAGATTTATTATTTCCTTTATAGTCTAATACCTGACTTCGATCACAACCTGACAGCCCCTCGCCTGATGAAACTCCTGCGGCTAGTATTGACCGCCCTGTTCGGGGTCATGACCGCGGCGCTTGTCCTGGTTGCCGCTGCCTATCTCTACGTTGCCCCTCAGCTGCCCTCCATCGAGGCCTTGCGGGATGTCCAGCTGCAAGTCCCGCTGCGGGTCTACAGCCGCGAAGGACTGTTGTTGGCGGAGTTTGGTGAGAAGCGCCGCACCCCTGTATCGATCGATGGCGTGCCTGACTTGATGGTGAAGGCGTTTCTGGCCGCCGAGGATGATCGCTTCTTCACGCATCCGGGTGTCGACTACCACGGTTTGCTGCGCGCGGCGGTGGAGCTCGTCCGTACGGGCGAGAAGCGCCAGGGCGGCAGTACCATCACCATGCAGGTCGCGCGCAATTTCTTTCTGAGCAGCGACAAGACCTATCTGCGCAAGCTCACAGAGATTTTCCTTGCACTCAAGATCGAGCGTGAGCTCAGCAAGGCCCAGATCCTCGAACTGTATCTCAACAAAATCTACCTGGGGCAACGCGCCTACGGCATCGGTGCCGCCGCCCATGTCTATTACGGCAAGTCGCTTGATGAGCTCACGGTGGCGCAGATTGCCATGATTGCGGGGTTGCCGAAGGCACCTTCACGCTACAATCCGGTGGCCGATCCGGCTCGGGCAGCGATCCGGCGCAATTACGTGCTGGGGCGCATGCGGGATCTGGGGTTCATCGATGCAGCGTTGTACGAGACCGCGATTGCTGAGATCGACGTCGCTGAAGTACATGCGACGGCTACCGCGGTCGAGGCTTCTTACGTCGCCGAAATGGTACGTGCCGACCTGGTACGACGTTATGGGGAGGATGTTTACGCACAAGGTCTGCACGTCTATACGACGATTGATGGCCGCCAGCAGACCGCGGCCAACGTGGCCCTGCGCCGGGGTCTGCTGGACTACGATCAGCGGCATGGTTACCGCGGGCCGGAGCGCCGGATACCCTTGCCGCCACACGCCGACCATGCCATGCAAGTGGCCTTGCTGAATGAGGAGAAGGCCCTGGGTGGCTTGTTACCGGCACTGGTGGTTCAGGTGGCGGACAGGTCTTGTGATGTCGTCTTGCGGGATGGCCGCGAAATTCAGATCGCCTGGGAAGGTCTGTCCTGGGCGCGGCGTTACCAGACACCGAATTCACGCGCTGGCGCCCCAACCAAGGCCGCCGATGTCGTGGCGGTGGGTGATCTGGTCCGGATTGTACCGGTCGAGGGCGGCTGGCACCTTACCCAGCTGCCAGCGGTCGAGGGTGCGTTGGTCGCGCTGGATCCGGAGAACGGTGCCATCCGGGCACTCAGTGGCGGCTTTGATTTTCAGCGCAGCAAGTTCAACCGCGTGGTGCAGGCAAACCGCCAGCCTGGTTCGAGCTTCAAGCCATTCGTCTATTCGGCCGCACTCGAGAAGGGATTCACGGCAGCCAGTGTGCTGAACGATGCGCCGGTGGTCTTCGATGATCCGTCGCTGGAACAGGCCTGGCGGCCGGAGAACTACAGCGGGCGGTTCTACGGTCCCACACGGCTGCGTGAGGCGCTGGTACATTCACGCAACCTGGTCTCCATCCGTCTGTTGCAGGCCATCGGTATAGCCTATGCCCGCGACTATGTGCGCCGGTTTGGGTTTCGGGCGGAATCCATCCCGGGCAATCTTTCTCTGGCGCTCGGTAGCGGCACGCTGACGCCATTGGAGATCACCCGGGCGTTCGCGGTCTTTGCCAATGGCGGTTATCTCGTCGAGCCTTACTTCATCGAGCGCGTGGTGGATATCAATGGACAGGTACTGTTCGAAGCTCAGCCCCGGCGGGTCTGCCCCGAATGCCGCGAAACGGTGCCGCTGCCGGTATCCACGCCGGTACCCGTCGCCGCTACCACTGCGCCACCACCGCTGGCCGAGGCGATCGTGACACCTCAGAATGCGTGGTTGATGAGCTCAATGCTGCAGGACGTGGTGCGTCGCGGCACGGCTACGCGCGCACGTGCGCTGGGACGTGACGATATCGCCGGCAAGACCGGCACGACCAACGACCAGCGCGACGCCTGGTTTTGTGGCTTCCATCCCACCCTGGTGGCGAGCGTATGGGTCGGCTTCGACGAGGTGGCACCGCTGGGTGCGGGTGAGACCGGTGGTCGGGCGGCACTGCCGATATGGGTGGACTACATGGGTGCTGCGCTCGAGGGCGTGCCAAGGACTTGGCCGGATACCCCCGAAGGTCTGGTCACGGTCAGGATTGATCCCGACAGCGGCCTCCTGGCGAGCAGTGATCAAACGGATGCCGTGTTCGAGACCTTCCGTGAAAACGAAGTGCCGCAGCAGAGCAGTGTGGGGGGTGGTGCCGCCGGTGTGTCCGGTGGCGGTGCCGGGGTGCCGGAACACTTGTTCTGAGACGCGCGGTAACGTGTGAGGCAGGGGTATGGGGGTTCGTCAGAGCAGTCGGGATCGCCAGATGCGGCAGCGGATCGCTCAGGAGGCGGCACGCCTGATCGTCAACGAGGGGATCCGTGATTACCTGCTGGCGAAGCGCAAGGCCGCAGCGAGACTGGGCGCCCCCGATACCCAGAACCTGCCGCGCAATACCGAGGTCGAGGCGGAACTCGCCGCCTACCAACATCTTTTCCAGGAGCAGGACCAGCCCCGGCGACTGCGCGAATTGCGTGAGGCGGCGGTCGCCGCCATGGGTTTTTTCTCGCGCTTCGAGCCGCGTCTGACCGGCTCGGTACTGACCGGCACGGCGGGTGCCCACTCGGATGTCAACTTGCACATCTTCGCCGACTCCCCGGAAGAGGTCACGTTGTTCCTGCTGGGGGCGCAGGTTCCGTTCGAGGAGGGTCAGCGGCGATTACGGGTGAACAAAGATGAACTCGCGCTGTATCCGCTGGTACGCTTCCTGGCGGGAGGTGTGCAGATCGAGGCGCTGATCTTTCCTCTTAATGGGCTGCGACAGGCGCCGCGCAGCCCGCTCGACGGCCGGCCGATGGCGCGGGCGAATCTGCGCCATGTCGAGGAGTTGCTGGCGCAACCGGAGGCCGGCCCGGTCGACCCCTGAATCAGCATTGCTCAGCGCCGGTGCGCCTGCGCACCGACTCCGTGGCGGCCGACGCTCAGATCCTCGACTGCGGATAATGCGCGGGGTAGGGCGTGCGTGCCACACCCGAGTCGACCGCCGCCTGGGCGATCGCCGGTGGCACGAATTCCAGCAGACGCGGGTCCAGCGGCTTGGGGATGATGTAATCGGGGCCGAACTCCAGGCTGTCCAGTCCGTATGCCTTCAGCACGTCCGGATGAACGGGTTCGCGCGCGAGCAGTCGCAGTGCATGGACCGCCGCGATCTGCATGGCCTGATTGATCGTGCGGGCATGCACATCCAGGGCGCCGCGGAAGATGAATGGAAAGCCGAGTACATTGTTGACTTGGTTCGGGTAGTCGCTGCGGCCGGTGGCCATGAGCAGGTCGCTGCGCTCGGCGAGTGCGATTTCCGGGCTGATTTCCGGATCAGGGTTGGAGAGCGCGAACACGATCGGTTTCGGTGCCATGCTCAACAACATGTCGACCGTCATGATGTCCGGTCCCGAGACACCGATGAACACGTCGGCGTCGCGTAGCGCATCAGCCATGGTGACGCAACTGGTATCGATCGCGAATTCACGTTTGTACTGGTTGAGGTCGTCGCGGCCGCTGTGGATCACACCCTTGCGGTCGATCAGCAGGAGGTTGCCCGGCGTCGCGCCCAGCGCCAGCAACAGGCGCATCGAGGCGAGGCCGGCCGCGCCGGCACCGGCACAGGCGATGCGTGCGTCCGCCAGTGTCTTGCCCTGCAACTCGAGTGCATTCAGTAACCCCGCGGCGATGATGATGGCGGTGCCGTGCTGATCATCGTGAAACACGGGGATGTCGAGCATCTCCGTGAGCCGGCGCTCGATCTCGAAGCAATGCGGTGCGGCGATGTCTTCCAGGTTGATCCCCCCGAAGGTGGGTGCGATGGCGACGACGGTCTCGATGAAATCCTCGGGGTCCTGCGCATTGACCTCGATGTCGAAGACGTCGATACCGGCGAAGCGTTTGAACAGCACGCCCTTGCCCTCCATCACCGGCTTGCCGGCCAGGGCGCCGACGTTGCCCAGACCCAGGACCGCCGTGCCGTCGGTGATCACGCCGACGAGATTGCCCTTGGCGGTATATTTGTAGGCGTTGGCCGGGTCCTCCACGATGGCGCGCACCGGCTCGGCGACCCCGGGTGTGTAGGCCAGTCCCAGATCCTGCTGAGTCTCGCAGGGTTTGGTGACCTCGATGCCGATCTTGCCGGGACGCGGCAGGGCATGGTAGTCGAGGGCGGCTTGCTTGCGGTCAAGTGGCATGGCTGGGTCCGTGCGGATGAACGGGGCGCGTGAGCTGCGCGGCGGCCAATCATATCAGGAATGGCGGGATTCTCAGCGCACGATCTTGATGGATTCGCCCGGCTGCGGTTCACCGTCTGGGTAATAATCGTTCAGCAGCCGCAACTGCGCCTCGGGATGGTCGGATATAGCCGATTCACGCGCCAGGGTCGCGAAGCGCGTGTCCCGTCCGGCCCGGATGATGTGAACGCGCTGCGCTGTCGCCAGGGCACGTTCCTGATCCGTCAGGCGGTGAAAGCTGCGCGCGGTCTGCAGGATCTGGGCATCGTACTTGTAGGGCATGCCGCGGGCCTTGGACAGCCCTGCAAAGATCAATGCCTTGTCGCCGCGGTAGAGGACGACGTAGCGCACCGGCAGCTGTCCGAACGAGGTCTTCTGCTCGGCGATGCCGGTATATCCCTGCATGCCGTCGAGTTCGATGGCCTCGCCGTTGCGGAGGTCGGTGAGCTTGAGCTGCTCGCGCATGAACACCTGTGGTGTCATTCGCTTGTTCAGATCCCGCATGCTGAACTGCATCATCCCATCTGCCTCGGGCGACTGGGCGAGCAGCCGGTCCGGGAAGTTTTCGATCCGCCAGCCGCGGGGGAATTCCAGGGCGAAATCGAGATCGCGATGATAGAACCGGTTGCCGCGGCGGATTCCTTCACGCTCGCTGTCCCCGAAGGTCACGCCTTCGAGCTGGGTGAGGAACTCCGCCCGGTTGATGACACCGCCGCCGGGCACGACGAGCTTGCTTGCGGCCCCCACCACCTCCTGCAGGCGCTGGTCGTTGGCGGGGTGGGTGGAGAACAGGCCGTGATAGATGCGCGGCTCGCGCCCTTCCTCCTTGGCGCGCTGGATCTCGAAGTTCTCCTGATTCTTCAGGACGTGGATCACCTGCAGCATGGCCTGGGGGTCGTAGCCGCTGCGCGCCAGGTATTCTGCGCCGAGGCGGTCCGCCTCCAGCTCGTGTTCGCGGCCGTAGCCACGCACGATGGCGGTGCCGGCGATGTTGGTCAGGTCACCGGCACCCTGGACGCCGGAGGCGCCGGCCAGGATCGCGCCGAGCAGACCCGTGGCGGTGGCGGTACTCTGCTGACGTACCGTGTGGCGCGCAGTCACATGGCCGATCTCATGGCCCAGGACCGCGGCCAGCTCGGCCTCGGAGTTGAGGTAGGCGAGCAGTCCGCGCGTGATATAGATGTAGCCCCCGGGCAGCGCGAAGGCATTCACGTCCTGGCTGTCGAGCACCGTGAATCGATAGATCAGGTCGGGGCGGTGGCTGTTGGCGGCCAGTTTCTCGCCGACGCGCTGCACGTAGGCGTTGAGCTGGGCATTGTCGTAGACCCCCATCTCCTGCAGGATCCGGGGGTGCATCTGCCGGCCCAGGGCGATCTCCTGCTCCTCGGTCATGAGCACGAAATCGCTGCCGCCGGTCACGGGATTCGTGGCGCAGCCCGCCAACCCGGCGGCCAGCACGACGGTCAGTAGCAGGTTGAACAGGGCGGCGCGTTGCGACATGGTGCCAGTTTAGCGCTTGCTGCCCTCGGGAGGGAGGGGGCGGGGCAGAATGGTCAGTGCCGCGGGGTGGCGCAGACGCATGCGCGACTGTCCCTTGCGGGCATACACCCAGCCCTGCAACTCGACCTCGGCGCCGACCAGGCCGTCGAGGTCCACACCCGTGAACTCCGGGATGTCCTGCTGCTCGATGCGCGCGGCGAAGTTGCCGACCAGGTTGATCCACAGCGCGGAGACACTGCGGTTCACGCGGCTGACGCGGCCGCGCACCAGCCGGAACCCCTGATCGCGCAGCGTGAGATCCTGGGCCGGGACCGGCGCGTAGTCCGGCAGCGCCCAGATGCCGCGCCGGGCGGCCCGTGCACGGGCCGCGGCGGCGGCGTAGCAGTCGGTCTGCCACGTATTGGGCGGCACCACCAGATGGGTACCGCTGCCGGTTTCCAGCAACTGCTCAGTCAGATTGCGCCCATCGGCGAAAAAAATATGTGCGAGCAGCCGGCCATAACGATCTTCCCGCTCGCGGTCGAAGCGCAGGCTGACCTGCTTTTGGTGGGTGAATATCAGCTGCCGCAGTCGGTTGCGCGCCTCTAGGGCGCCCGGTTCGTGGGCGCCGCCAGCGGTGCCGAGTTCGGGCGTATCGACGCCGATGATGCGGACATGGCGACGGTCGCCGAGGACCAGGGTATCGCCGTCGATGACGGCCCCGACCTGCACGCGTTCGTCGATGCGGTCGGGTGGGCAATCTGCCCGGGCCGCCTGGAGGCCGAGGGCAAGCACGATGCCGGTCAGCCAGCGGCAGCCCCAAACGCAAACGGGGGCGGGTCGTCGCCGACCCACCCCCGCTGTCACCCCTGCGCCCACCAGGGGCATGGAATCTACTTCTTTATACCGTACTTCTGACGGAACCGCTCCATGCGGCCGCCGGTATCGAGGATCTTCTGCTTGCCGGTGAAGAACGGGTGACACTGGGAACAGACCTCGATACTCAGGTCGCGGCCGGCCGTGGAACGGGTCTTGAAGCTGGAGCCACAGCTGCACGTGACCGTCACTTCCTGGTAATTCGGATGGATGTCCGCCTTCATGGTGCAATCCTCGATAACTCGTCCGGCCGCGGTTTCGGCGCGGGCGTGAAAGGCCGGCGATAATACGGGATCGGTGGCCCGCCGACAAGTCCTCGCGGCACGGCCGCCCGGTCAACGGATGCGGTGCAGCGGCAGGACGGCCGCCCGGGGGCGTTGTGGGGCTGTCTGATTGCCCTCCACCAGTACCTCCAGCAAGCCGCCCGGGCCGGTGATGCGCTCCCACATCAAGCGGTTGATGCGGATGCAGGCGGCCATGGGTGTCGCCGAGGTCCGACGTACCTGGTCCAGCTTCCATTGGAGGCGGCGCAGCCGCATCTGCATGCGGGGCGGGGCCCGGTGGATGGCGTCTTCTATGGCCTGGGTGCGGCAAGTCTCGAAGTCGGCGGGGCTGTTGCGGGCCAGTTCGGACCAGGAATCGAAGTCGAAGGCGTGGTGAGCGGACTCAGACATGGCGATGATCTCCGTCGCTGCCGGCCGCCGACAGGTCGCGGCCTGTAAATTGTTGTTGTAGTCGCCCTGAACTCTAGCACAGCGTGCATGCGAGAGTCATACATCTGGCGCCTGAATCACGGCGCATGCCGTAAAATCGGCCCCATCGTACTGATATCATGGGCATGTCATGATATTGACGATGCCTGCGGGCATCTCTGTGAACAGCCCCGTCGATGGATTGAGGGACGAGTAACCGGCGGCGGATTCGGGTAAAATGCGGCGGTCGGCAGCCCGGTCTCAACCTCTTCTCCGGGCCTTGTGCGTCCCCGGTCCGCGGGGCGGCTGCCTTGTTTCCTCGATCCCAGGTACCTTCCCTGTATGTCGTTTCAGCCCAGAATCGGATTCATCAGCCTCGGCTGTCCCAAGGCCCTGGTGGATTCCGAGCGGATCCTCACCCGCCTGCGCGCCGAGGGGTATGGCATCGTGCCCAGCTATGCCGATGCGGATCTGGTGGTGGTCAACACCTGCGGCTTCATCGACAGTGCCGTGGAGGAATCCCTCGATGCCATCGGCGAGGCCATCGCCGAGAACGGCCGGGTCATCGTTACCGGCTGCCTGGGGGCGCGCGCCGACGAGGTGCTGGCCGCCCATCCACAGGTCCTGTCCGTCAGCGGTCCGCACGCCTACGAGCAGGTCATGGGCGCGGTGCACACCCACCTGCCACCACCCACAGACCCCTTCACGACCTTGCTGCCGCCGGGCGGCATCAAGCTCACACCGCGGCACTACGCCTATGTGAAGATCTCCGAGGGCTGCAATCACCGCTGTACCTTCTGCATCATCCCGTCCATGCGCGGCGACCTGGTATCGCGTCCGGCAGGCGCGGTCATGGAGGAGGCCGAGAGTCTGGTTCAGGCCGGCGTGAAGGAACTGCTGATCGTCTCGCAGGATACCAGCGCCTACGGCGCCGACGTCCGTTACGGCACCAGTTTCTGGAAAGGTCGCCCCATCAAGATGCGTCTGCGGGAGCTGGCGCAGGCACTGGGCGGGCTGGGGGTGTGGGTGCGGCTGCACTATATCTATCCCTACCCGAACGTCGACGACCTCATCCCGCTGATGGCGGATGGCCTGATCCTGCCGTATCTCGACATCCCACTGCAGCATGCCGAGCCGCGCATCCTCAAGGCGATGAAGCGTCCGGCGGCGACCGAGGATACGCTGCGTCGTATCGAGCGCTGGCGCGCCGTCTGCCCGGACATCACCCTGCGCAGCACCTTCATCGTCGGGTTTCCCGGCGAGACTGCAGCCGAGTTCGAGACCTTGCTGCAGTTCCTGGATGCGGCACAGCTCGATCGCGTCGGTTGCTTCACCTATTCGCCGGTCACGGGCGCGGCGGCCAATGCCTTGCCCGATGCCGTGCCGGAGGCGGTCAAGGAGGAGCGCTATACGCGCCTCATGGAGGTGCAGGCGCGCATCAGCGCTGCGCGCCTGCAGGCCAAGGTCGGCCGCACCCTCGCTGTGCTCATCGATGCGCTCGATGCCGAAGGCGCCGTCGGCCGCAGCGCGGCCGACGCGCCGGAGATTGACGGTCAGGTGTTCGTGGATACCCGGGACGTGCAGGTCGGTGACATCGTCGCGGTGACCGTCACCGCTGCGGACGAGCACGACCTGTTCGGGGTGCCTGCGTAGGCGCGGCTCTTTGGAGAACATTCATTTCAGCCACGGAAGCACACGGTAGAATACGGACAAGATCATCGGCTTCACACGGCGGCTCACGTCACCCGCCAGATGCTGAGGCAGCACTTCGTGACACGGTTTCATTTCAGTGTCTTCCGTGTGCTTCCGTGGCAAATGTGGTTTTCGGATTTATGGACAGCAGTGAACTTGAATGTTTTCGTAGGTTTCGCGGCTAAAAGTGTTGTCTGCGTTTTTTTGTGGCTTCTTTTTCCGCCGCCTACCGCGCCGCGACCGGCAGCGCCTCGGCAATGCGGTCCAGGCGGATTTCCAGTGTTTCTCTTGCAGCGGTCGTGGCAATGAGGAACTCCTCACCGCTGCGCGTCTGCAGATCACGCGGGAGGAGGGTTTCCAGATGCGTCATGCCCTGCGCGTCGCGCCAGCGGATGCGCAATCTCTGCCGGTGCATAATGGCGAGTTCATATTCGCTGTACAGGCCACAGTCGATGGGGACGTAGTCACTCATCATCGCGGCGTGCGGTCACGCGGATGAATCGACCGGCGTCGATCTCGGCATGCAGCTCGATGGGTCGGCAGCAGACGGTGCAGTCTTCGATGAAGTCATGATTACCAGCCGAGCAGTCCACGCTGACGCTGACAGCTTCACCGCAGTAGGGGCAGTCGACGGTAGTGTGCTCAAGCAGGTTCATCGTCGGGCAGAAACTCCGCGAGTAGATCGTTCAGAAAGCGCCGTCCTTGTTCGCTGCAGCGCCAGGATTCATCCGCCTCCAGCAGTCCGACGTCGCGGGCACGTTCCAGTTTCGACCGCACCTGTGCGAAACGCAGCCCCGTGTTATGTTCGAACGTTGCCGTTCCAAAGCCTGCGTTCAGGCGCAGGGCATTCATCAGGAACTCCAGTATCACCTCGTCCACATCCGGTTCGCTGCGGCCGCCGATGCGTGTATCGCTGTCGCTGGCCGTCAGATAGGCGCTCGGATTTTTCAGCTTCCAGCTGCGTCTGATCCGTTGGTCGCCGGCGTCGGTGATCTTCTGGTGGGCACCGGCCCCGATACCGAGATAATCGCCATAGCGCCAGTAATTCAGGTTGTGGCGACATTCCCTGCCGGCACGCGCATAGGCCGAGATCTCGTATTGAGTATAGCCGTGTGTCGCCAGCTGCACCTGGCCCCGCCGCTGCATCTCCCAGAGGCTTTCGTCGTCGGGCAATTCCGGCGGGTGCCGATAAAAATAGGTGTTCGGTTCCAGCGTTAGCTGGTACCACGACAGATGCGCGGGCTCCAGGGCCATTGCGGTCGAAAGATCCTGCAAGGCCTGCGCGGGCGTCTGGCCGGGCAGGCCGAACATCAGGTCGAGATTGAAGCCGGCGAAGCCGGCAGCGTGTGCCCCTTCGGCGGCGCGGATGGCCTCGCGGCGGCCATGGATCCGGCCGATCCTACCAAGCAGATTGTCGTCGAAGCTCTGCACGCCGATGGATAGCCGGTTGACGCCAGCAGCGTGGAATTCACCGAAACGCCCCTGTTCCACCGTACCCGGATTGGCCTCCAGCGTGATCTCTATGCCGGGTGCACAGTTCAGACGTGCACGGATGCCAGCGAGCAGCCGATCGATCGATGCCGGTGCGAACAGGCTGGGCGTGCCACCGCCGATGAAGACGCTGGAGACGCCGCGGCCCCACACGCCCGGCAGTTCCTGGTCGAGGTCGCGGAGCAGCGCGTCGATATAGGCGCGTTCCGGCAGATCACCGCGCTGCGGGTGTGAATTGAAGTCGCAATAGGGGCATTTGCGCACGCACCAGGGGATGTGCACATAGAGCGACAGCGGCGGCAGGGCAGTGAAGGTGAACATGGTCGGCCGACTCGTTCCGGGTGGCCGATTCTATCACCGGCCGTTGCGGCACGACTGCCGTTCGTGGCCTCAGTGATTGCGGGCCGTGAGCGCGGCGACCAACTGGCGCAGCGCCTGGCCACGATGACTGAGCGCATTCTTCACGGCGGGCTCGAGTTCGGCCGCCGAACAACCGTGGGTCGGCACGAAGAACACCGGGTCGTAGCCGAAGCCGTTGCTACCGCGCGGTACGCTGAGGATGCGGCCCTCCCAGGTACCCTGGCAGATCAGCGGGGTGGGGTCGTCGGCGTGGCGCAGGTACACCATGAGGCATTGGAAGCGCGCGCTGCGCCCGGCCTCCGGCACGCCCTCCAGGGCGGTGAGCAGCTTCTCCAGGTTGGCCTGGTCGCTGGCGCCGCTGCCGGCATAGCGTGCCGAATAGATCCCAGGCGCGCCCGCGAGCGCGTCGACCTCGATACCGGAATCGTCGGCGATCGCCGGCAGGCCGGTGTGGCGGGCGGCGTTGCGCGCCTTCAGGATCGCGTTCTCCACGAAGCTCAGGCCGGTCTCCTCGGCATCCGGCACCCCGAACTGCGACTGCGGGACCACCTCGATATGATGGTCGGCGAGCAGTTCGTTGAACTCGCGGACCTTGCCGGGATTGCTGCTGGCGAGCACCACCGTGGACATGGATGACGCTCCCATCAGGCTGGGGAGGCGAGCGCCTGGCGCTGCGCCTCGATGAGCCGGAAGATCCCGCCCTGGGCGAGATCCAGCATATCCATGAGCTCGGCGCGTGAGAACGGATGCCCTTCCGCCGTGCCCTGCACTTCGATGAAGTCGCCGTGGTCGTTCATGACAACGTTCATGTCGGTCTCGGCATTGCAATCCTCGGTGTAGTCGAGATCGAGCACCGGCGTGCCCTGATAGATGCCCACCGATACCGACGCGACCTGCGCCTGCAGAGGGTTCGTGGTGATGGTGCGCTGGTCCAGCAGGTGCCGGATGGCATCGGCCAGCGCGACATAGCCACCGGTGATGCTGGCCGTGCGTGTGCCGCCGTCGGCCTGGATGACGTCGCAGTCGATGGTGATGGAGCGCTCGCCGAGGGCCTTCAAATCGACCACGGCACGGAGCGAGCGACCGATGAGCCGCTGGATCTCCAGCGTGCGGCCGCCCTGTTTGCCGCGTGTCGCCTCGCGGTCCATGCGCGCGCCGGTGGAGCGCGGCAGCATGCCATATTCGGCGGTCACCCAGCCCCGGCCCTTGCCGCGCAGAAAGCCGGGCACGCGCTCCTCGACGCTGGCAGTGCACAAGACGCGGGTATCGCCGAATTCCACCAGTACCGAGCCTTCGGCGTGCTTGGTGTAACGACGGGTGAGGCGGACGGGGCGCAGCTCATTGGCCGCGCGTTGACTGGGGCGCATGGGAATCTCACGGTTAGCTTTAGAGGGGGGATTATAGGGGATTCGGGG